>NZ_JBHUNX010000002.1:0-399 GCF_042685645.1 Salininema proteolyticum
TTTTTTTCCTCTCTTTCTTATATACTCTCTCTCTCTTTTTCTCTTTTTCTCTCTTTCTTTTTTCTATTCCTTTTTTTCATCTTTCTCTTTCTTTATTATTTTTATTTTCTATATATTTTTTCTATTCATCTCTATTCTTTTTTTCTATATCTCTTTCTATTTTTCTATCTTTATCTTTTTCTTTTTTATTTTTATTTATTCTATCTTTTTTCTTTTCTTTTTCTTTTCTCTTTCTTTTTATTCTCTATATATCTATTTTTTCTTTATATCTTTTTTTTTCTTCTATTTTTTTATTTATTATTTTTATCTTTTTATCTTTTTTTATTTTATTCTCTCTTTTCTTTTCTCTTTTTTTTCTCTATTTCTCTATCTTTCTCTATCTTATATATATATTCTTTT